>JANLFW010000002.1:0-11985 GCA_024653305.1 Candidatus Acetothermia bacterium
GCCAATGTTTGATTGCAGGACTTGACCTTGACAACCGATGCTGGATGAAAAGAGAGGCGGAGAGAGATGCCGATCGCCAGAGGCGATCGGTCTCTTCTGGGGCGGCATTTCAAGCCGAGCGGCGCCCGAAGGGGCCGCCGACCCCAAGAGCCACACCCCCGCCACACCTCCATCCTACTAGCTACATCACCGGGCACAAATCCGATGGTAGACCCCGAAGCGCCGGCAAAGTCTCAAGGTCCAAGGCGCCGGGAGAGGATGATCGCCCCAAACCGACAGGCCTCGTGGCAGCACATGCACTGGATGCACCGCCTGCGGTCGATTCTGGCCTTTCCCGCCCGGAGTTGGGCGGCCCCAGTGGGGCAGGCTGCGGCGCAGGCTCCGCACCCCATGCACCGCTTGGTTGCCACCTTGGGCTTCGGCCGGAGCTGGCGGGTCACGAATCCGGTGAGGGCCCGGGGGAACCAGCCTACGATCTCACCGGCCGGGATCGGGGGGAGGCGGAAGCCGCGCGCGGCTTCAATTGGTTCGCCCAGGATCTCGATTTCCTGAAGGTCACCCACCCCAAGGTCTCGCTCGTGGGCTGCTTTGGTGGTGCCCACCGCGAACGGGTCGATCCCGATGATCCGGGAAGCCACGGCGTCCACTGCCACCGCGTCCCGGCCGGCGAGGACGAGGCCCAAGGGCCGAAGGGTCCCGTTGGCCGGGCCCGCGCCCTCCATGGCCACGATCCCGTCCATCAGGGTGAGGTGGGGCTTGGCCACAGAGAAGATGTCCACAAGAAGCTGGCCGAACTCCGCGGGCTTTGGATGCTCCCCGTGGTAGCGGGTCCGTAGGCCAGCAGGGATGGCCCCGTACATGTTCTTTACCGCCCCGGTGAACAGGGTCAGGGAGTGGGTCTTGAGCTTGGGGAGGTCGATGAGAACCTCGGCCTCGGCCACCGCCCGGGCCAAGAACACCTCGCGGAGGACGACCCCTGCGCAGGGGACCAGCACGAACCCCCGCTCCCGCAGGTTCACGAGCTCCACCCCAAGCCGTCCGCAGAGCTCCCGATAACCTGAAACCGCAAACCCAGCGGGATTGGCCTGGTGGATGTCGTCGCCGAGGGCGATGTGGGGGGTGATGTCGCGGAGGAGGGTGAGCATGGCCTCGGCAAGCTTAGGATGGGTGATGATCCCCCGTTCTGGCGGGGAGGGTGGGGGGAGGTGGTTGATCTTCACGAACACCCGGGCCCCTGGCCGGACCACGGACTCCAGCCCGCCGATCAGGTCCAAGGCCCGCTCCACCGCCGGCCGAACCGAGCCCAGCTCGTAGTCGGAAGCGCGGACCACGGCCACCTGTGCCTTCGGCATGGCTACCCAAGTATCCCAGGCGAAAGCGGGCGGGCAATGCTCCTTGACCGGGACATGGCAGCAGGGCCAGAGCTATACCGCATATCAACCCCCTTGGGACCGGGGAACCCGGTATGGCTGGCCGCTTTGGTAGACGGGCGGTCCCTTTGGGAACCCCGCATGGTGCTGGTCCACAGGGGCAGTGGCTCCATACGGGACGGAACCACGAACTTCGGGGGGCCTCGTGTCCCACTGGAAAACCCAACCGGAATGTTCAAATCTGGCAGTCCAACACCAGGAGCTCGACGCGGCCCGTTGTTCATTCTGTCGCGGCTGGGGTTGAACCTTACCCCGTCAGGGGAAATCACAGGCAAAGAGCCTCTACTCGCCTGACTTCAGGTACTCCTTCACGCGCTCGATCTCGACCTGCCAGGTGGTCCAGGTCTTGTAGGGGCGGAACCCCATCTCGTGGTTGATCTTGAGCATGGCCGCGTTCGACGCCGCATTGCCGGTGCGGATCCGCTTCACCTGAGGGCGATCCTTAAGCACCTTCTCCGCCATCGCCGCCTTCAGCCACCGCCCCAGGCCATGCCCACGGTACTTGGGGAGCACACCGGTGTCCCCCTGGCCGAGCACCTCGGGCTGGCCCGGGTCCCAGAACACCTCCGTGTACCCGGCGAGTTCCCCCGAGGCCCGGTGCCGGGCGTAAAGCGTCCACCGCTCCACCTTGCGCGCGGCCAGCGCCGCCTCTTGCTCGCGCACCACCTCCGGGGTCAAGTGCCAGTCCTCCACCTCGAGGCTGTCCCGGGGAGCGGTGTTCATGACCTCCTTCAGGGCACACACCGCGGCCAGGTTCTCCTCCGGATACGGCCCTATCCACCACTCGAGCTCGAACTCATCGCGGGGTGCCCGGTCCTGCCAGGCGCGCAGCAGGCCCCGGTCCAACCCTGCCAGGTCGAGCTGGTTGGTACGGGAGACGAGGCCGACGCGGGCCCCCAGCCGCTCCATGAACGCCGCTCCGGCCGGGACCGCCGAATCGGTGGAGCCAAGGAGGAGCGTTCGACTCTGGGCTTTGGCCTCAGCCACGATAGGGGCCAGAAGCCGCTTGGCCATCCCCTGCCTGCGCCAAGGCGGGGCGACCCCGATGTCGGCATCCGCCGCGTGGCGGTTGTCCGGGGTGTCATAGGCGGTGAGGGTGGCCACGCCCACCGCTTCGCCCCCGTGCCAGGCCACCCAGATCCGCCGGACCACGAACGAGGGCACCGTGCGCAGCTCCCGTACGAAATCGTCCCGACTCCGGGGAGGATCCTCGGGCCAGTGCTCCGCCCGCAGACAGCTGGACAAGGCATGAACCGCGGCCAGCTCCGCCACCGGAGCCGCGCTGGGGTCAAACGGCCTGATCTCCGCCGAACGGCGTGTCATCGCGCACCTCGTGCTCGTAGGCGGGTATCGTAGCGTTCCAGTTCAGGCCATGCAAGGAGCTGTCCGAAGCGATTGGCCAGGAATCTAGAAATAGACCTGTTTCTCGTAAAGACCCCGTCTGAAAGGCTCTTGAGTTCACGGCTTCTTCCCAGAGCCTCACGCCGAGGGTTTGCCGCTAATCCCCATCTACGGTGATCAGGTCGCGGAACCCCGCCAGCGTCTTGGGACCGATCCCGGGCACGGCGAGGAGGTCGTCCACCGTGCGGAACGGGCCGTGGGCCTCCCGGAAGGCCACGATGCGCTCGGCCAGCACCGGCCCGATCCCGGGGAGCTGGGTCAGCTCCTCGGCCGAGGCCCGGTTCACGTTAAGCGGGCCGGGCTCCTCGAACACGATCGGGACCACCATGGCCGGCACATCCACCGGCCCCATGTCCACGGGCTTGGGGGACGGCCAGGGGATCCACCGTACCCCCGCATAGACGATCACCGCAAACACGAGGACCGCCGCGACCCAGAAACGCGGCTCGGCGTTACGGGAAGAGCTCCTTGATCCGCTGAACACCCCACCGCTCCTGCTGGGTGCGCGCGAGTTCCGGCTGGCGCTCGTACCGGTCTTTGGCGAACTTCGCCTTCCACCGGTACAGGAAGACCTCCCCCAAGCGGGAGCGAAGCGCCGGGTTCGCCTGGAGGAGCGCGGCCTGTTCCGCGGCCAGGCGTTCGAGCTCAGAGAGGTATACGTCCACCATCCCCGCCTGGTCGAACAGGGCTGCCGCCCGTTCGCCGTCCTGGGACAAGAGGAGGGTCGCCTCCTGGAACAGCTTGCGCCGGGTCAGCTCCGCCTCCGCTCGCTCCGCCATCCGCCGCCCCTTTTCCCGGAACGCCGCGAGCTGCCACACCGGGAACTGAAGCAGCTTGTGTTCGCAGCCGTCGTGATCGGGGAAGGCGCTGGGATCGGCGACGATGCGGCCGTGCCAGCGCAAGCACGCCGCGCATGTGCGCCAGGTCACGTTGGTGTAGCACTGCCACAGGCGAACCCGGCCACGAAGGAGGTACGTGATCACCCGCAAGGCGTTGAGCATCGCGTGTTCACCTTCCTGGTGCCGAGGGTGGGACTTGAACCCACACGCCCTCAAGGGGCACGGGATTTTGAGTCCCGCGCGTCTGCCAGTTCCGCCACCCCGGCGCGGCCCTGATTATAGCTTCTGAGGAGCGGGCGGGGCTCACGGCCCGCGCCCTTCCGGCACGCCGAGCATAATCCGTGGCCCTGCACCACCACCTCCGCGAGGTCGAATCCATGCTGGTCGGCCACCTCGCTCACGAGGCCCCGGAGGCGGAGGTCTGCGAACTCGATCACCCGCCCGCAGGCTCGGCACACGAGGTGCCCGTGGTCCTCGCGGCCCAGCACGTGCTCGTAGCGTGTCTGGGCCTCGCCGAACGAAACGCGGCGCACCAGACCCGCCCTCTCCAGGAGGTCCAGGGTGCGGTACACGGTGGCCGTGGACACCCGCTGGTCGCGCAGGGCGGTCCACAGGTCCACGGCGTCGAAGTGGCTGGGCAGCGAGAACACGGCCTCCACCACGGCGCGACGGGTTTGGGTGACGTTCATCCCCTGGCGTCGAAGAAACCCCTCGAAGAGCTCCCCCGGCTTCTTGACCATCCCTAGCCCCCTTGACAAGGACTTTGCCCGGTGGAGCTTGGTCGGTCAACCCAGGCCGGCATGCCCCCCGATGAAGTCCCACACCCGTTGGGCGAGGACAAGGAATGCCTCGCGTACTTCGGGGGGATCGCTCGCGACCGCCGGGCGACCCCTGTCCCCGCTCTCGACGACCTCCGGTAGGAGGGGCAACCGCCCGAGGAACGGCACCCCGATCTCCTCGGCCATGCGCTCAGCGCCGCCTTGGCCGAACAGGTCGATCTCGGCCCCCCAGTGCGGACAACGGAGGCTCGCCATGTTCTCCACCACCCCGATGTGCTTCACCCCGACCTTGCGCGCGAAGTTCACCGCCTTCCGGGCGTCGAGCAGGGCCACCGCCTGAGGCGTCGTGACCACGAGGGCCGCGTCCACCTGCCCCACGACCTGGGCCACCGACAGGGCCTCGTCCCCCGTCCCCGGAGGAAGATCGATCACGAGGAGGTCGAGCTCCCCCCACGCCACGTCCTCGAGAAACTCGCGGATCGCCTTCATCTTGAGGGGGCCCCGCCAGATGAGCGGCGTGTCGGCGGTGGGCAGGCCGAACGCGATGGAGACCACGGCCACGTCGTACGACGTAGGCACGGGGAGGAGCTTTCCATCGTGGACGCGCATCGTCGCCCCCTCGATCCCGAGCATCTTGGGGACGTTGGGGCCGTGGAGGTCGGCATCGAAGAGGCCCACCCGAAGCCTCCGCCCCAGGGCGGCCGCCACGTTCACCGCGACCGTGGTCTTGCCCACGCCCCCTTTGCCAGACAGCACCATGACCACATGGTTTGCGGCCTTCACAGCATCCCCTCCATCGCCGGTCGTTTCCCGTGACCGGCACCTGGTCCCGCCTGCGCTCTCAGGAGCGAAGGTTGAGTTCCTGGGAAAGCCGATCCCATATCGACCGGAGGGCCTGGGCCGCCGCTCCGGTCGACCGGTCCACCACCGGCCGGCCCGCCGCCTGGGCCTCGGTGACCGCCTCGTCGTACGGGATGCGGCCCAGCACCGAAAGGCCCTGCTCAAGCGCGAAGGCCTCGATCCGTTCCGCCATGTCTTCGGCGAGATCGGCCTTGTTGATCACCACGTATGTGCGGACCCGGAAGTGGCGGGCCACCTCCACCACCCGGGCCAGGTCGTGGAGGGCGGCGAGGCTGGGCTCGGTCACCCCCATGGCGGCATGCGCCCCGGACAAGGAGGCGATCACCGGACAGCCGATCCCGGGGGGCCCGTCCACAAGGAGGAGCTTTGCCCCCTCCAGGCGGCCGAGCGCCCGCGCCCGCATCCTCACCTGGGTCACGAGCTTTCCCGACGTTCCCTCCCCGGGGCGGAGCTCTCCATGGACAAGGGTCCCATAGGGCGTCCGGGACACGTGGATCCAGCCGGAGAGGCGCGGCCGGAGCTCGATCGCCCCCACCGGACAGGCGTGGGCACACGCCCCGCAGCCCTCACAGGACAACGAATCGATGCGGAACCTGTTGTCCATAGGTACGACGGCGTCGAACCGGCAGGCCTCCAGGCACCTTCCGCAGCCGATGCACAGCCGTGCCTCGATCTCCGCCAGTTCCGAGCCCTCGTAGCTCACGGTCTCCTCCACCTTCGGGCGGAGGAGAAGGTGCAGGTCGGCGGCGTCCACGTCGCAGTCAGCGATCACCTTGTCCCGGGCCAGGGCCGCGATCGCCCCCACGGCCGTGGTCTTCCCGGTCCCGCCCTTGCCGGAGATCACGACGAGCTCAGTCATCTCATCGCGCCTGGCCCTCCCTCTCCCCTACCGGCTCGGAACGGGAGATCTCCGGGGACAGGAACACGTGGGCGTTGGGTTCTTCCACGTCGCAATCGGCCAGGATCACTGGGCCCAAGGCCTGGGCCGCCAGGGCCAAGGACACGGCCACCGTGGTCTTCCCCGTGCCCCCCTTCCCGGACGCGACCGCGATCCGGAGGGAGAGGGGTTCAGTGGCCGTGGTCATGGAAGATGCGGCGGTCGCAGGCGTCGGCCCCGCCCAGGCGCCCGGCCTGCCAGGCCTCGATCGCCTCCCGTACCGTGCCCGTGGCCCCGGAAAAGACCTCGATCCCGTATTGGGAGAGGAGATCCAGGGCGCGGCGGCCAAGTCCGGAGCAGATCACCACGTCCACCCCGGCTTGGGCCAGGTGCTCGACCGGGAGCCCCACCCCGCCCATGTGCTCGGACGCATTGGGGAGGATTTCCACCTCACCCGTCTCGGTGTCGTAGGCCGTGTAGGTGGGAACCCGGCCGAAGTGCCCCCCCACCCGATCGTCGAGGCCCCCTTGTCCTGCGGTGGGGACACAGACCCGCATGTCCCTTACCTCACCAGACAGGCGGATAGGGATACGCCGGCGGCTGGGGGTACGACGTGGACGGGTAGCCCCAGAGATAGGGCGACGCTCCATAACCCCAAGCTTGGGGCGCGTACCCGAACCGCCACCAGCCGCGGGGGAGCCAGGGGAAACGGCGGCAGAAGGGGTAGGGGTTTCCAAAGCCGCGACCCCAGCCCAGGGGCCCTGGGCGGAAAACCAAGCCCCAAAGCCCGGGAGCTGGCCGGTTTGGGCCAGGTACTGGGCACCCGGCGGCATCCCCCCAGCCCGGGGAGTAGCCGAACCGCATCCAACCGGGGAGCCCGGTGGCGTAGAACACGTTGCGCCAGCGCATACGGATCACCTCCGGCGGAGATTATAAGCATAAGCACACAACTGTCAATACCGATTCTGCGAATCTTTTTCGCTAGGGGGCACTTTGTCCACGCGCCTCGTGTTGCCCCATCGGAGGGGCGCCACTACCATCGTCCCATGCCGAGGCCGCCGAAGCTGCGATGGTGCGACGGGCCCCCGCCCCGGAGCGTGTTCAAGCCGGCCGGGGTCCCGTTGGGAACGCTCCCCGCCGTTCAGCTCCAGTTGGACGAACTGGAGGCGCTGCGCCTCTGTGACCTCCTGGGCCTGGACCAGGAGGGGGCGGGCCGCCGGATGGGGGTCTCCCGGGGGACCGTGCAGCGCCTGCTCGCCACCGGCCGGACCAAGGTCGCCGATGCCCTCGTCCACGGCAAGGCGATCTTCATCACCCAAGCCGACTACATCCGCTTTCCATCCGGCCGGGGAAGGCACCGGTGGGGTGCACCTCGCGGGTAGCGTATCATCCGTCCATGATGAAGCGCGCTCCGGTCTTCGCCATTTTGCTTGGTGTCGCTGTGGTCGGGTTCGCCGCCCAGGTCGAGCTCCACTTCTTCTGGGCCACCGGCTGTCCTCACTGCGAGATCATGCGGGAGTTCCTGGACTCCCTCGTCCAGGGATACCCCGACCTCCGCGTGGTGGACCACGAGGTCGCGTTCCACCCCGAGGAATGGCGGCTGATGGTGAACTTGGCCGCCGCCTACGACATCGAGGCCACGGAGACGCCAGTGGTGTTCGTGGGCGACCTGGCCACGGTGGGCATCGGCCGGGCGGTGGAGCTCCTCATCCAGGAGGAGGTGGAGCGGTGTCTCGTCGCCCAGTGCCCATCGCCGCTCGCGCGCCTGCCGGACAAGGTCGGGTGGCAACTGAGCCCGCTCGAGGCCTCCCTCCTCGCGCTAGCCGTGGCGGCGGCGCTGTTCATCGTGTTCCAACTCACCTCCCGCTGATACCGCGGTGACGGGCATGCGATGACCTGGCGATCCGGAAGCCCGCCGGTCGGGACGCAGGAAAGGAACACCCTGCACGTGGGGACACGGGTGTCGCCGTCGGCCGGCCACCCTCGGCACCTGTGCCGGTGGAGATCCGAGGGATCGGCCGGTTTCGGGTGACACCGCCGGCATCACGGCTGCTCGGGCGGATGTGTTCCAGCCGGGCTGGTGCAGCGTGTTCGACCTCCTCGTCCGGCTCGCCGAGCAGGGCAAGATCACGCTCGACTGGCATTACGACCCGACGATGGATGCCCATGGTTGGTGCACATCGCCTCCGACATCCGCGTCCTTGGCTGCCCAGAACACGTGGAGTGGTACCACAGTTCACGGGGAATCAAGCCGTTCGGCGATCTAGTCCGATTCCCCCATACCGGAGGTTGGGCCGCCAGCATACCTTGGCAGGCCATGGTTCAGGTGGTGTTCGCCGGCGCGCACCTCGGCTACGACACGCGGGAGGTTCCCCTCGGCGGCGGGGCCCAGGTGGGGATCCACCTCGTGCGCCACTGGGCCCAGACGCGGCCGTTCGCGCTCACCGTGGTCGGCTCTGGTCCCGGCCTGGATGGGATCTCAGGGGTGGATTACCGACAGATCTCGTGGCACGTTCCCGGGGGCGGGAAGCACATCACCGACCTCACGGTGGCCGGCTACGCCCGGTTCTCCCGCGAGTTCGAGCGCGGGGTGACCGCGTTCCTGGCCGACCTCGCCCGGGACGTGGATCCGCGCGCGGTCTGCGTGCTCCACAACGACATCGCCGAGGCCGGGGATTTCGCCGCCATCCACCGGCTCGGCTACCCCCAGGTCGCGATCTTTCACGTGGACGTGGTCGACTACGCGGCCCAGATCTACCTCAAGGGGCGAGTGCCTGCCGCGGTGCTGGCCCGGGCGTTCCGCACTCTCGCCCGACCGGGGGTGACCCGATTCTTCCCGGACGTGGCCCGGCTGATCTTCGCCAAGCAGGAGGCCTGCGCTCGGTATTGTGAGCTCCTCGTGGTGCCATCCGCGACGATGGCCGCGATCCTCCGCTCCGCCTACCCCTGGCGCACCGCGAGCGATGTCCTCGCCCTGCCCTGGGGGACGATCGCCGAGCCCGAGCCGCCCGGGAGGGAGGAGGCAGTTCAGGCGCTGCGGGCTCGATACGGGCTCGATGGGGGGCGCCCGGTGCTCCTTACGCTGTCCCGGATCGCCCCGGAGAAGGGGCAGGACCTCTTCCTGCGGGCCCTCCGGTTGTGGGAGAAACGAGAGGGCACAGAGCTCGTGGCGTTCATCTGTGGGGCTCCGGCGTACATCCACGGGGCGAGCTACATGCGCACGCTCGCGAGGCTTGCCGCGCGCCTGCGACGGGCCGAGGTGCACTTCCCGGGCTACGTCACCGGGGCGGAGAAACACGCGTTCTTCGCCCTGAGCGACCTCTACGTGTTCCCGTCCCGCCACGAGAGCTATGGCCTGACCCTGATGGAGGCGCTCCACGCCGGGCTCCCCGTGCTCACCACCGCCCACCGCTCGGCCCGGGACCTCGTTCGCCCGGAGTTCGGCCGAGTGGTGCCCGCCCGACCGGAGGCCCTGCACAAGGGGCTGGCGGAGCTCCTCGCCCGGCGGGAGGAGCTCCCGCAGATGGGGGAGGCGGCCCGCCGGTTCGCCGTCGGGCTCCCCTTCTCCGCGGCCGCCGACCGGCTGAGCGGGGCTATTCAGGGTTTGCTCGATCGGGCGTCGGTGCCTGCACGAGTTCCTTAAGCCGCAGCGCGTTCTCTGGGGCCCAGGCGAACGCATCGTTGTTGAAGTAAGCGAACACCATGTCCACCGGAAGCCCCGAGAGCCTTCCCGCCCATCCTCGGAGCTCTTCTTCCGAGTACCGGTAGGCGTACCACTCCTCGCGGCCGTGGAAGCGGACAAAGGCATGGGAAGCGGTGGCTACCACGAATTCCGGGAGCCCCGGGGCGCTCACGATGCACATGGCCACCCCGCGCTCGTGGAGGAGCTCGGCCACCTCATCGTTGAACCAGCTCGGATGCCGAAACTCCAGGGTATTGCGGTAGGTCGGGTCCAGCTGGTCCAGGATCCGCGCGAGAACGCCCGGGTTGTACGGGACGGTCGGTGGGAGCTGGAACAGCACTCCCCCGAGCTTGTCCCCGAGCTCTGCCCCCACCGCGTAGAACCGGCGCACGAGGTCCTCCGTCCCCTTGAACTTCCGTAGGTGGGTGATCCCCCGCCAAGCCTTGAGGGTGAACAGGAACCCGTCCGGGCTCTTTTCGGCCCATCCGCGCACCGTAGCTTCTCGGGGAAAGTGGTAGAACGTGCTGTTGACTTCCACCGTGTCGAAGTGCCGCGCATAGAACGCGAACCAGTCCTTCTCCCGTGAGTCCCCCGGGTAGAATGGCCCTGCCCAGTGGGGGTAGACCCATCCCGAGCAGCCAATCCGGAACCGTGGCATCGCGGTCCAGTATAGCGTGGGGACCCGCCGGTCGGGTAGAATCGTGGGCTATGGCCAAGGTGGCGGCGGGGGTGCGGTTTCAATTGAAGACCAAGCTCAAGCCCCAGGGCGATCAGCCCAAGGCGATCGAGGAGCTCACCGCGGGCGTGCTCGAAGGGCTCCGGTACCAGACCTTGCTCGGGGCCACCGGCACGGGGAAGAGCTTGGATTATGACGAACCGCTTCTCGTGTACAAAGCGAAGGAAAACGGCTTTGAGGCTTTGCTGGAACCGATCGGCCGCTTCGTGGAGCACTTCCTTGAGACAGCCAGGGAGAAGTTCGTCTCCGCCGATGGGACGGAGGTTGCTCCGGTTCCCGACCCCAAACCTCAGGCCTTGAGCTTCAACCCTCAAACCGGAGAGGCCCATCTTCGGCCGGTGGTGTCCGTGAGCCGGCATCGCGCCCCAGACCGGATGTATCTCGTACGTACCGCCTGTGGACGAGAAGTGCTGACCACCTCTGATCACAATTTCTTCGCCCTCCGAGACGGGGAGACCAAGCTGTTGCGGACCGACGAGCTCTCGGAGACCGACTACCTGCCGATTCCCCTCTCCCTTCCCGCTCCTTCCCCGCTTGCAGAGCTTCATCTAGAAGAGCTTCTTCCCTCCGATGTGAGCGTGAACGCTACCGAATTCTTCTCCAACTCAGTTGCGGACTTCGGCAGGAAGAAAGTACAGGAAATTCTCGGAAAATGCTACACTGACTCTAGAGCTAAGCTTTGGGCGATTCTGAAGAACAAAAAGGGGGGCATCCCCTTGAGGAAGTTCCGTTTGATCTGCAGCGAGCTGCCCTCAGGCTGGGTGGAAGAGCATCTAAGCGAGGTCCTCGTCAAGATGAGCCCCCGCCACTCTTTCCCCCTGCGGCTCAAGCTTGAACCACATCTGCTACGTTTCTTCGGACACTATTTGGCGGAAGGGCATGCCGAAAGGCGTTACCTGCTCATTTCGTCACGCGAGAAGGCCGTCCGCACGGATGTGCTCAACACCCTGAACAAGTTGGGATGTAAATACGGAATACGGCGTAAGGGCGACATTCAGGTGTCCTCCCGGGCCTTGACCTCCCTGTTGGGTTCCCTCATGGGAAAAACCGCAGCGGAGAAACGGTTGCCTCCCTTCTGGACGAAGCTCTCCCACGAACAACTGAGCGAGGTCCTACAAGCGTTCTTCGAAGGCGACGGAGGGGTGAAAAGGGAGGGGATAGCTTGCTCCACGGCAAGCCACAGGCTGGCACATGAATTGCTCTACGCGCTCTTGCGTTTCGGCATCTGGGCTCGCCTGCAAAAGAAAACGGTGAACGAAAAGGCTTACTGGATCATAACGATAACCGGTGACGAAAACCTGAGGCTTTTCCATGAACACATAGGCTTCCTGAGCGCGCGGAAACGGAAGGCGCTCCTTGGGCTCCTCCACAAGATCCCAA